>NZ_CP173262.1:0-4966 GCF_044905075.1 Yersinia vastinensis | reverse complement strand
CCTGTTTTCTGCGTAACCGGTGCGCATTCACCTGGCTGCATAGGTATGCATCAGGCTAAACTTTATCAGGCGCGTTTCCGGTGGTTTTCTGGGGTGTTTCCTCTCCGTTTCATCCTGTAGACACCGGAAACGCCGCGAGTCGTTTTTAGCGGTGCGCGGAAGGGATGTTATGGTAAATGGTTTCTGAGGTGTAAGCTAAAACTCGAGTTTTGACGCCATTCTGAGTAGGAAATTTGCAGACGGAATAAATACTGGTGAGCAATAAGCTCATCAACAAAAAAATGGAGATCCTAAGATGGATAGAGAAACCCTATACCTACTCAAAACGTTAGACCGTAACAATGCCTTACTTGACGATATTATCCGAAGAAAGATGGGCAGGTACTACAACACGAAGATTTTGCGTGATTCCTGTGATGCTATTGAAGCCGAACTACGACATCGAGGAATCATTTAACAAGACGAAGCCCGCTTATGTGGGTTTTTTCATGCGCATTCAGAATACCCCTTCCCCCCCTTAGACCCCCTAAGAACCCCATTCAGCACAGCGAGCACAACGATTACATTCGAGCACACCGAGGACAGCGAGTACAAAATGATGTGTAAGTAATTGAAAAATAAAACCATAAATGTAGAGAATATTACATCTCAATGTTTGTATTGACAAAAAACAAGAATAATATCAAATGAGATGTTGGTTAATGATGTGCTTGGTTTTTGTGTTATTACACATAACTCATTGAATATAATAGTTTTTTTATTGATAATAGTTTCATGTTGAATTGACTTTTGGGGGATAAATGTCAGAGAAGGCAAAACAAGTAGGTAGGCGCTCTCTATCAAAAAGAAGAGAAAGTCTAATAAAAGAGCTTTGGGGGGATGAGCTTTCCGAACTGAATATATGGAACAGGAAAGAACACGATGGATTTACAACGATCCCAAGAACATTGAATTATATCAATAGGATAATAGATTACCTTGCTGGCGCTGGATCTCCTGTATCACAGACATACCTCAGTTTATGGTGTCGGGTTTTTGACGAGGGATTCGTCGAGATTAGGGATAAAGATGCTCTGGCATTTGAGTCAGGGTTTAGTGGGCAGCGAGCGGTGACTACTTGGCTAGGAAGAATGAAAAAGTTACGGGAGCTGGGACTGATATCAACGAAGCCTGGTACTTCTGGTGAGTTTCATTATGTAATCATGTTGAATCCACTTTGCGTAATTAAAAAATCATATGAATCAAACGGATGGGCAAGAGATGAGCGTTACAACGCTCTATTTTCTAGGATGCAGGAAGTGGGGGCTGAGTGGGAATGAACGACATGAAAGCTGTTCGTCACCGATATAAGCAGAGATATGATGTTGCTGCGTCAGAAGTAGTGGGGGCGTTTGATGAACTTAAAAGTTTGGATTGGAGTTTAGAAATTGCATCTTTAAGTGACGTGGAAATGTCAAAGAGATGGATTGGGGCTGTTGATCCTAACGGTGTTGCAAGACTACCACCTAATGGTGGATGGGACTGGGTTAAGCTCTATAACGGCTATTTGAAAAACCCTAGCGCATTCGTCTGTGCCATTAAATCAGAAGGTAAGCTATGCGCTCTGATTGGTGGTGGGGTTTCTGATAGTAAAGTGGTAACCAAGCTGCATTACCTTGAATCAGCCCCTTATGACACGGCGCTTTCAGGATATGCACTGGATATTTCTGTTACGTATGTTGTTACTGTCGCGAATGCGATGGGAAGCGAGTACACAGCCATCTATGAGCCAAATAGCAAAGTCAGAGAGATAGCTATAAATGATTATGGATTTAGCGAGGACAACTTGTTTGGGACAAGTAAAAATTTCGCTCTGTATCTACCAATGAGCCGGGTTTAACCGGCTCATTTAGCCTACCAGTACGCCGTAGAGTTTTTCAGGCTGTTGGTTTGATCGGCCTTGCTCTGCTCGTCTTGCTTTCACGCGCTGGCGAAATGCTCCGGCTGTGCCAGAAGAGCATGGTTCCGTCGCTTTTTTAAGTTCGACCACGTGAGCTAACATATTATTTCCGTTTTTTCGTGAGTTAGTACAAAGCATATGAGGTGACGGATACGTCAACTTCATAGTAACTGTACTGTATTGTAGAAGAGATGCGCAAGTCGCAGAATTAATGCGACCCTTCATTGACGAGGCGAAGAGTAAACGCGTATCTTCTTTGAAAACGAAAAAACCACCCGGCAAGGTGGTTTTTCGAAGGTTCATTAAACCGGCAAGTTTATGAACCGTGGTAACAGGGTGTACAAGACCACTGCCACCAAATTCGTCCTTCCAGTTTAGCCGTAGTTGGGCTGATACTTCAAGAACTCTGCGTTAGTAATCTCTTGTACATCCTCTTACCGTTGGCTGCTGCCAGTGGCGTTAAGTCGTGCCTATCCGGATTGGACTCAAGTCGAAAGTTACCGGATAAGGCGCAGCGGTCGGACTGAACGGGGGGTTCGTGCATACAGTCCAGCTTGGAGCGAACTGCCTACCCGGAACTGAGTGTCAGGCGTGGAATGAGACAAACGCGGCCATAACAGCGGAATGACACCGGTAACCGAAAGGCAGGAACAGGAGAGCGCACGAGGGAGCTACCAGGGGGAAACGCCTGGGATCTTTATAGTCCTGTCGGGTTTCGCCACCACTGATTTGAGCGTCTGATTTCGTGATGCTTGTCAGGGGGGCGGAGCCTATGGAAAAACGGCAATACCGCATCCTTTTCCTAGCTCCTTCTGATTTGAGCGCTCCTACCATCAAAGCCCTTTCCTGTTAATCCGCAACGCCCGCCGCAGTATCATGACCGAACGTAGTGAGCGAATGAGCGAGGAGGCGTCATTTCATCTGTCCGTATATCGTATTGCGGCCACTCCTGAGTCACATATCACACCAGCCGCATAATGCACTTTCCTGAACTACCACTCCGCTTTACCATATTAAGCCAGTATACACTCCGCTAGCGCTACGTGACTGGTTCAGGGCTGCGCCCCGAAACCCGCTAAAACCACTGACGCGCCTGCGGCTTGTCCAACACCGCGCCGCCCGGGAAAGCATTTCCCGCCCGTCCCGGCGTTATCAGGAGGCTGGATTGGCAGATAAACGCAGCAAGATGCTCACGATGTGGGTAACGGAAGATGAGCACCGGCGTCTGCTGGAGCGCTGCGAGGGTAAACAGCTCGCAGCCTGGATGCGCCAGACGTGCCTGGACGAGAAGCCAGCGCGTGTAGGTAAACTTCCGTCGATCTCGCCGGCGCTGCTTCGTCAGCTTGCCGGCATGGGGAACAACCTCAACCAGATTGCCCGGCAGGTTAACGGGAGTGGCGGTACCGGACATGACCGGGTGCAGGTTATCGCCGCGCTGATGGCCATCGATGCAGGACTCGAGCGGCTGCGGCACGCGGTGCTGGAAAAGGGGGCAGACGATGATCGTTAAGTTTCACCCGCGAGGGCGCGGGGGCGGAGCGGGGCCGGTGGATTATCTGCTGGGGAAAGATCGGCAGCGCGAAGGCGCCAGCGTTCTGCAGGGGAAGCCGGAAGAAGTCCGGGAGCTTATCGACGCCTCGCCCTATGCCAAAAAATACACCTCCGGGGTGCTGTCGTTTGCCGAGCAGGACTTACCCACGGGTCAGCGTGAAAAACTGATGGCGAGCTTCGAGCGGGTTCTGATGCCCGGACTCGATAAAGACCAGTACAGCGTGCTGTGGGTTGAGCACCAGGACAAAGGGCGGCTGGAGCTGAATTTCCTGATCCCGAACACGGAGCTGCTGACCGGCAAACGGCTCCAGCCGTATTACGACCGGGCCGACCGTCCGCGCATCGATGCCTGGCAGACGATCGTGAACGGCAGGCTGGGGCTGCACGATCCGAACGCGCCGGAAAACCGGCGTGCGCTGGTGACGCCGTCCGCGCTGCCGGAAGCGAAGCAGGAAGCCGCTCAGGCGATTACGCGGGGTTTACTGGCGTTAGCCTCGACCGGGGAGCTGAAAACGCGTCAGGACGTGACTGAGGCGCTGGAACTTGCTGGTTTTGAGGTGGTGCGCACGACGAAAAGCAGCATCAGCATTGCCGACCCGGACGGGGGGCGAAACATCCGATTGAAGGGAGCCATCTATGAACAGTCTTTTAACGCTGGCGAAGGACTTAGAGCAGAAATCGAAAGCGCAGCAGCAGAGTACCGGCGAGATGCTGAAAGCCGCATTCAGCGAGCACGAACAGTGTGTAAAAGCGGAATTGAACGCCAGCGCGAAGCGAATCAGCAACGCTATCAGCGCTCACGAACAGGGGATGAACGCCGCCATGCAGTCGAACCGGCTGAGCGTGCTGCGTATGGTAGGGCGGACGTGGCTCACGATCACCCTGGTCTCGGTGCTGCTGATAGGGACGAGCGGGAGCGTGCTGTGGTGGCAGGGGCAGCAGATAGTCGACAACTACGAGACCCTCCGGGAGCAGAAGGCCACGCAGGCCATGCTGTCGGAGAAGAACAGCGGTGTGCAACTGTCGACATGCGGGGAGGCGGGGCGACGCTGCGTGAAGGTGAACACGGAGGCGGGACGATACGGCGAGGATTCGAGCTGGATGATACTGGCGGGGAAATAGCACATGACGGAGCTGGAAAAACAGTTGCTGAGCGCATTAGAGCAGCTACAGCAGGACTACTCGAAAAGGCTGGGCGAGTGGGAGAACGCCTTCGCGGAATGGCGGACGATGTCTGGTCTTATGCAACGGGAGAACGCGGCGCTGAGCGAGCGCGTATCGAGTTTGAGCAGGCAGGTGCAGAGTTTGAGCGAGCAGCTGCGCCGGTTGTCGAAAGGCTGAGCGCGATTGAGGCACACCGGCAGCAGGAGCGCGCGGTGCAGCACCAGAAAACGCTGGAGCTGGAACGCTCAAGGCAGAAACAGCGGCAAGGGCCGACGATGGAGCTGTGAAGTGACGAAAACAGGGCTTTGATAC
>NZ_CP173261.1:0-5273 GCF_044905075.1 Yersinia vastinensis | reverse complement strand
ACAAAGACCAGTACGCCTGTCTCTGGGTTGAGCATCAGGACAAAGGCCGCCTCGAGCTGAATTTCGTGATCCCGAACATCGAATTGCAGAGCGGGAAACGGCTGCAACCCTACTTTGACCGCGCCGACCGTCCCAGGGTAAACGCCTGGCAGACGCTGACCAACGACCGGCTCGGACTGCGCGACCCGAATGACCCTGCCTATCGCCGCTCGCTGACGCAGGCCAGCGACCTGCCGCGAGACAAACAGCAGGCAGCGGAAAAGCTGACCGCCGGCCTGATGAACCTGATGGCACAGGGCACAATACGCAGCCGGCAGGACGTGGTGACTCAGATCGAGAGCATTGGTCTCACCGTGGCGCGGGAAACCAAAAGCAGCATCAGTATTGCCGACCCGTCGGGCGGCAGAAACATCCGGCTGAAAGGAATGATTTATGAGCGAGATTTTAAATTTGGCGAAGGGCTTCGAGGAGAAATCGAAGCAGCAAGCGCAGGATACCGAGCAGAGCGTGAAGCGCGAGTTCGAGAGGCTGGAAACGTCTATCAGCGAGGACTTGAAATCAAGCTCGCAGAGCATCAGCAACGCTATCCACGAACAGAACGGCAGGCTGACGGGCATGATCAGAGCCACGGCGACCACCGTGCTGATCTGGATAGTGGTCTGCTCCGCGCTGCTGATTGGTATCCTGAGCGGGATAATCTGGCTTCAGGGGCAGATCATCAGCTCACGCCTGAGCGACATCGATGGCTACAGCCAGCAGCTGACGAGCCTGAAAGCGAAAAGCGGCGCAGGGGTGACGATCTACAGCGACGACAGCCAGAAGAACGGTTATCTGGTGGTGCTGCCGGTGAAAGCGCACGGCGTGGAGAGCTACACCTCAACGGCAGGCAACACGGTGGTGAAGTACACCGCGAAATAACCTCGCCAGAACGCACAGAAACGCTCCTGAACGATTTTGACCCACATGACAGAGAAAACCATGACCGAAATGGAAAAACAGCTTCTGAGCGCCTTAGAGAGCTTACAGGCCAGCTACGAGCAACAGCATCAGGCGTGGCAGGAAAGCTACAGCAGTTTGCAGCACATGTTCGAGACTACCTCACAGGCACTGAACCGCAGCGACAGGGCGTGTCAGCACTTGAGCAATCAGGTGAACAGCTTGCGCGGTCAGGTCGAGAACTTGAGCGACAATGTCAGCCGGTTAATGCGCTCGTAAAACAGCACGAATACCAGCTGAAACTGGAAAAGCAGCGCACCCGCTATCACGGCCCGACGCTTTAGCACCGCCCATGCGGGATGCCCCACGTAGACGCAATATTATTCTGGTGTACAATGTACATTAATAATGTAAAGGGAATGACACAGTGAGCCATGCGATAGAGTTTATCGAAACGCCGATGTTTACCCGTCAGATAAAGCAAATCGCCACGGACGACGAGCTCAAAGAGCTCCAGAAAACGCTGATTGAATCACCGGACAAAGGCGATCTTATCCGACAAACCGGCGGGCTGAGAAAAATCAGAATGGCGACCGGAACACAGGGTAAAAGCGGCAGTGTGCGGGTGATTTACTTTCTGGCCACCGACGAGATTATCTATCTGGTGATGGCCTACCCGAAAAGCACCAAAGACAGCCTGACGGACGCTGAAAAATCCGACCTGAAAAAGCTGACGAAACTACTGAAAGACGAGGTGTAGCATGAGTTTTTTTGACGAACTGAAAGCGTCACTCGAAGAAGCCGTCGAGATCAAAAACGGCGTTAAAGCGCCTGCCCGTGTCACGCGCTACGAACTGGCTGACGTGAAGGCACTCCGCACCCAGTTGAACGTGACGCAGGATGAAATGGCGAAGGTTCTTGGCACCAGCCTCGACACCATCAAGAGCTGGGAAACTGGCAGGCGTAACCCGACCGGACTGGCGGCGAAGGTGCTGGCGACCATACAGGCCAACCCTAAATTCTTTCAGGAACTTGCCTCACATTAAGGCTGTATGACGGAAGGATTCGACAGGAGCCGCCGTTCGCGTGTAACTTTAACGGCAGAAAAAACAAAGCCCCGGAAATCATGCTCATTCTTGGCGGAGCGACATGATGACCAGGGCCAGGCATAAAACCTAAGAAGGATATTAGCACATGCAGAGTGCAAGACAACAGCCCGCCATAAGCGCTGGCGTGAGTGACTAACCCAGCTCTCGACCTGTTCAACGACCGCTTACCTAACAAGCCGTATTTTTCGGACGATCTGCACTTTGGTGTACGCATTGCGGGAAAAGAGCGCGCAATTCTGGCGAAATACATCCAGTTCAACCAGCCTCACGCCATGTTCTGGCTCGGTTTTGACGTTGACCGCCTCGGTGCAGCCATCGACTGGAGCGATCGCAATGCGCCCGCACCCACGCTGACCATCACCAACCCCGAAAACGGGCACGCGCACCTGCTTTACGCGCTGAAAACCTCGATACGCACCGCACCTGACGGAAAAATGAAGCCACTGAAGTACGCCGCTGCCGTAGAGAACGCGCTACGTAAAAAACTGGACGCTGACGTGGGGTATTCGGGGCTAATTTGCAAGAATCCGAACCACGGGCACTGGAAAATTGCCGTCTGGCAGCCGGAACTCTACACGCTGGACTGGCTGGCCGACTCACTCGACCTGAACGCCGCGAACGACAAAGAAATCGTCGCCGATTATGGTTTAGGCCGTAACTGCACCCTGTTCGATAAAACCCGAAAATGGGCATACCGCGCTATCCGTCAGGGTTGGCCTGAGTATGAGCAGTGGCTGAAAGCCTGCTATGAACGTGCAAATGCCTATAACCTACAATTTCCAGCATGTCTTGATGAGAGAGAGGTCATGACTGTTGCTAAAAGTGTGGCTAAGTGGACATCCAATAAATTTTCATCAGATCACTTTGAAAGATTCGTTGAGATTACTCACTCCTCTGACATTCAATCCATAAGAGGTAAAAAATCAGGGGTATCAAGGAGGAAAGGAAGTATCGAGGAAAAAAAACCGTGGGTAGAAATGGGGATAAGCAGAAGAAAGTATTTTTACATAAAAAAAAGCAAGTGAGGAATAAAATTGAAAACTTTCGTGACTCTTTGGACTATCGCATTCCTGGCATTTGTGGGGGTAATGTGTACTGTTGACATATCTAACTATATCCCTTCTGTTTATACTGTTTTTAGTAAAAACAGGCCTCTTGTAACAGGTGTTCTTTCAATACTCCTAATCTCTGTTTTTATTTGGTTAATGGTTTCTCTTTATTTATTGAAAAAATATTCAGTAAAAGTGGAGAAGCTGAGTCTTGGTGGTATTAGTATACTTTTTAATGAAAGTTCAACTCTTTACAAAAAGAGCATAAAAAATCATCTGGATTCCAAAAGAGCTATATTTAAAGTAAGGAAAAACGTCGACGCATTTGACGAAGTAATATCCTCATACTATCAAACATATCAGTTTATTCGGGATGAAATGAAGATACTTAATCCTAAAAAGGATCGTGAGATATATGACTTTAGTAATGAAATGTTGATGGTTTTAAATAAATTTTTAACCAATTATCAAAACAACTATAAGCGTTGGTATAAGTACATCTCAGATAAGGACGAAGTTAACGACAGGGCGACCGGTGACGTCATGAGGTTCCACAGTACAGGGATTAACAAGATACAGATGCAATACTATGATTATGACCGTATCTTGAAAGGTTTCAAAGATGTTAATCGTTTCTTTATTAATGATGTTAAACCTAAGTTCGGAATTAACACCGATAAGTGGAATTGGTAAGTAAAAGGAGTAGCTTTCGCTACTCCTTAAATCTACCCATTGCGCATTCTCATCTCTCTCGACATATCATATGTTGCTTTCTCTCTATCGTCATAAGTCATGTCTATTAAATTTCTCAGTGCTTCAGGATTCTCATCTATTTGACTCCAGTTAACTACGGATATGTACGATCCCGTTTTCATGAAGTTATCTATTATCCTCGCGGGCATGTATGGGAATCTTTCCTCAAAGGTCGAGCGCTTATCAATAGAAACCCAATCACTCACGGTAGGATGTATTTCTGACTTTTCATCGCTACCATGTGTTGAACGAATATATGTTGTATTTGTCGATGGAAGATTGACCACCAATATCCCTGACTTTTTATTAATAGTGCTATCTCTCATGCTGGAAAAAACTTCCCAGTCCACATGTTTTCTATTTTTTGTTTCTGTCCCCACAAGCAGTATGAGAACTGTTGTATCTCTAAGGTATTTATCTCTTATTATTTCTCTTATCGTTTGTGGTTCTTCATCTTCGTCTATGTCACCAAGCGATACTGACCTATTGACGAAGATTTCATGTTCATCATTCATTGTTTCCAGTGCGTTTTTGTAGTCTTGATCATTTGCATGATGGTAGCTAATGAATACCTTATGTTTTCCCATTTTTATCTTTTGTCCTTTTCTGTGTGTGTCCCCTCCATTTTGCACTCGAACCTATATCAGATAACAGCCTTTCTTTCAGGCTGTCTTTTTTTTGCAGCGACCACCGAATCTGACATACTCCAATATACTTTAAGCCAGTACACACAGCGTCCCCTCTACGAGGTGCCGTCTGTGACTGGTTCAGGGGGCTCGCCGCCCCCCGAAACCCCGGGCATCCACTGCGAAAGTTTCGCACTTTGGGTGCGAATATTTCTCAGCGGAGTGAGAATGCAAAAGCGCACAAGAGAGATCAAAATCCGCCTGACCGACTCAGAGCATCAGCGTCTGATAGATCGGTGTGACCGTACCCATCTGGCTGAATGGTTACGTCAGCTCGGTCTGGGAGAACACACCGCCCGAAAGCGCCGTCTTCCTGACGTTGCGCCCGAACTGCTGCGACAGGTCAGCGGGATAGGCAACAACCTCAATCAGATCGCCCGACGCCTTAACCAGCTTGACGGGCTTACCCCCACGGAGCGGGTTTCCCTGCTTGCGGTGCTCAACAGCCTTGACCGCAATTTGGGTGAACTGCTGGAGCAGCATCGTGATCATTAAAATTCACTCACGCGGTGCCGGTTCGGGCAGTGGCCCCGTCGATTACCTGCTGGGCAAAGATCGCCAGCGGGATGATGCCCGTGTGCTGCGGGGAGACGCCGAACGTACCCGTGAACTGATTGACGGCTGTGACTTTGCCCGCGCCTACACCTCCGGCGTGCTGTCCTTTCAGGAGGCCGACATTGCAGAGCCTGAAAAGGCGCGGCTGATGGACGAATGGGAACAGACACTGATGTCCGGTCTCG